>NZ_CP073818.1:0-1942 GCF_024205945.1 Macrococcus equipercicus | reverse complement strand
TCAACGTCTGCCAACGTTGGCTTTTTTATTTATCCTTACCTTTCTCTATTTTTTTTACATACTCCTCAAGTGCAAGCACAAAAATTGCAGATTTTGAAAATCCTCTAGACTTCGCTAACTCATCTACTAATTCATATTGTTCATCTGTCAATCCAATCGAAACTCTCTTTTTTGTATTCAATATCATTTCACCTCAAAATATTATTTGTAAAACTATTTTACATTTTTTATTTTTTTACGTCAATTTTTTTTACAAAAAAACCTATTTCGTTGCTCTCTAAAACACGTTTTTTGCTCTCTGTAGACGATTTTTCGTTTTTAGAGAGCAAGCCCTAAAGCCTTGTAGCTCTAAGGTTCAATCAAGTTTTCACCCTAATTTGGCACTCGGCACCTAAGGGGGGTCGTAGTAGCCCCCCCCAGCAACTCTCCCAAATTTCCAAAAAATTAAGCCCCAAAAAGAAAATTGACCCAAAAATTGACCCAAAAATTAAAAACCAAATTTTTAGATCAATTTTCTAAAAACCCAATTCGACAATTCTTTTTGCATTTATTCCAATTTCCTTTTGGAGCGAGCCTCTGACACGCTAACGCTCCCCCAGGCCCCCAAGAGCCCATGTTCCGTCGATTTGATAGCTGTCGCTATCAAAATCGCCGTGAACGGCTCTAAGTGTGTTCTGGGGGGTCTTCTCCTCTCCAAAAGTTTTCTCGGCATAAAAGTTCCTCAAAAATTTATAAAGCAATTAATCGCTCTGACTGACTACTTTCGTCATTCTCTCGCTCACTAAAAACATAAAATTTGCAACTACTTACTTTCAGTATTTGCAAATTAAGAACACAAATTCAAACTAGCTACTTTCGCTATTTTTCATTTTGGTCAAGCAGTGCAAGTGTATACAAAATGCTGGCGCATTTCTTTACACTCGCTCGCTTCGCTTGCTTGTAAGAGGGAAAATTCCCTCTTAACTCCCTTTCATTTTTCTAACGAAAAATAAAAAATCAAAAGCATTATAAAAAAAGAGTAGTCACACAGGACTACTCTTTTTTTATATCCTACTTTCATATATTCCATCCATAACTTCACTATAAATATATCTCAAATCTTCTCCACCATTATCTATATATTCTAAAATTCTAGACAAAGTATTATGCATATATTCAGCTTCAATCACTAATTGTTTTTTAGAAAAATTACTATATCGACTTAATTCTTCTAAATTGTGAGACTCATAGTATTCATTAAAAATATTCATTCTATCAATCCTTTCTCTGTTCTTGAACAATACCTCTTCTAGAACGTTGATAAGCACCATCAAAATATAATCGTAAAATACTCGATTTACTTTCAATAGTTGTCAAAAATAAATTCATATCAATTCCATAACCTGCACCATTCTTTTCAATAAAATCATGTAAATCAAGAACATTAGGAATTGAATAAGCCCTTATAATTTGAAGTAATATTTTTAGTGTTTGATTTTTAGTTTCAACATCAATAGTTATATAACGATCAATATCAAAATTATTTATATGTTTAATTTCAGTTTTATCATAAACATACTTATTTTTTCTAATTGCATCTTTACTTTCATGAGTTAAATAAAGATAAGCACTTTCAACCGATTCATAAATGACCTGTACTTTTGCCACTGCTTTGCATTCAATAATCTCTGAACTTAAAACAGCTTTTAATTTATTTCTTACAGAGTCAGAAGTTACTGGGTTATTAGCTATATATATTCCATGATAATGCGGTTTTTTCAAAGTTCTATTTTTATTTTTATCTTTATTATGAAGTGGACTTACTGCTATTGGTACTCCAATTTTCTCTAATCTTTCCATCCAATCATCAGGAAACCCTTCACTATCAGGATAAAGAAGAAACGTAAAATGTCTAGATTTTTCTCTTGTCATGTGATTAAATACCTTTAGATCTAATAAGTCG
>NZ_CP073817.1:0-2773 GCF_024205945.1 Macrococcus equipercicus | reverse complement strand
ACCTCCAAATGTTCTGATTATTTCTAGACAATCTAATCTTACATCTGGGGTTTTTTTATGTCAATTTTTTTATACACTTAAAATCACGATGACACCTGTCTTATCAACGGTTTAAGCTGTTTTAAAAAAATCTCGTTATTTCTATATAGTATCAAGACAAGAAGAAACTCGTTTTCAACTCGTTTCAAAACCACCTCTTTTTTTGACATTAACGTAACTTAATACATTACAATAAACGAACAAAGGAGGGTGAAAACAGTGGAATTTTATCAAATGCCAATGTTTAACAAAATACTAGTTAAAGACATTGAAAAAGCAGAAAAATGGTACGAAAAAACACTCGGTTTTAAAAGTGTTTTTAAATTTAGAAATGATAAAAATGAAGTATTGATGAATCATTTAAGACTAGAAAAATATCAAGACTTAATGCTAATTTCTAAAACTGATTTCGAAGTTGGAAACTCAATATACCTAAACATTTTAGTAAAAGACATAGAAGAAAAAGCACAAAATATTTCACAAAAGTTTATAGTTAACCAATTAGAAGAACAACCATGGAACGCTAAAGAAATGACAATAAAAGATCTAGATGGACACCTAATCACGCTTACTCAATCAAATATTAGCGATACTGATTTTGAAAAATTAATGAAACAAACTTCTAAAGATTACTAAGCAAGAAAAGAAAAAACTCGTAAAACTCGTTTTTTAAAAACTTAAAAAAGGAGTAAACATGAAAAAATTTAAAGATATTTTGCTGATTATTGCAAATACGTTAACTACAATCATAGGATTAGAGTTATTGTTCGGAGACGACCAAAAAACTGATAAAAATAATAAATAATTAAAATTTTATTATTTATTCCAATTTCCTTTTTGTGCAGAAACTTTGAACCCTCACACTCCCGAAGATGTGCCACCCAGGGAAAACCGCCCTGGTGGGCCCACCTCGTCAGTGTACGTGAGGGTTCTTTTCTTTCACAAAAAGTTTTCTCGGCATAAAACGATCTCCTCTGTTTGTTCAAGGGTTTTCGTTTTACACCCTTTATTTTCAGCGTTATAATCTGATTAGTCCCGTAAGGGCGCATCTATACGTCTGTTCCAGACGTGTGCGAAGAAAACTCACATCGACCTCCGTCGATTTTTTTATTTTTAGAATTAGTCGGCTTGAGTTATTCCGGGCAGACATTTAAAAAAATCTGTATTGAATAACGCTGCTGTGTTCTTAAAAAAGTGGCACAGATTTTCAGCCCGAAACTTTTTTTATCGACATCGACGATACGGCGTCGAAGGAAAAATAAACAGACCGTGCCGAATTATTCGAACAAAAAGCGCTCAGAAGCCCTCAGAGGCCTCTGAGCGTTTTTTACATACAAGCTAGATAAAATACTCAGAAAAATAAAAACGGCTCTCAGAAAGCATCTGAGAGCCTTATAAAGTCATTTAAAATTTTTATAAAGATTTTTCTAGAAAATAAAAATGGATCAGTGCCAGCAGTGATTGAAAATCACGTACTGCCCATTTACATGCAATCTTCGATTTCATGAAAAAATGGGCAAACATGCTGTTTAATCGCTCTAGTTCCTGCAGGGGCTAAATTAGTAAAAAATGTTAAAATAAAAATAAAAAAGGGGAATTATTTTGCAGACAATTATTTTTTTAATTTGTTTTATCTGTCTTGTAGGAGTTTCAGCCGACAAAATTAATAAAAATAAAAAGCACTGAAAATAATCAGTGCTTTAAAAAATAATTCTGTTTTTCAAAATTCCATATCGCCATGATTGAATTCGCTTTTTCTTCGTCAGCTGACATTTTTTCATCGCCAGTCTGAACTAAATCGCCATCTTCTGCATCATCTAAATTTAATTCTTTGTGCTTGATTTTCAGCAGACCGCCATAGGAAACCATGCGTTTTTTATAAAGCCCCTGTTCCAGATCAGCCACGACTTCCAGATTTTTTTCTTGGTCATTTGTCAGATAATCACTTGCTTTCACTGAATATTTTGCTGTCTCTTTAATTGCAGCTTCAATCGCCTTATCACCCTTTGAATTAGGCTTAATCGCTTTGATATTAAGCACAGGCTCATAATTGACTTTAAGGGCTTTCCGCCACATCTGAAGCCAATCTTTTTGAGGAATATAGTTGTCAGCACCTCTAAAAAATTTACTTTCAACACACAAAAGTACATGCATATGCTGATTGTATGAACTGTTTTTCTTGTTGACAGTGACCTCTGTCGTTCTCATGAATCCGACAAGATTCTTCTCAACTTTTTTATATTTCATCAGCCGATTAAAGCCCTGTGTCAGTTCTCTTAAACTGGTGTCCAGACTTTCGCCATCAACCGAGTTACGATTGGATAAAGTCATGAACAGCCAGCGTGCTGATGGTTTCTCCTTGATAACTTCGTTAACGACCAACTGCGTCTGATAACTGTTCTTCATTGCTCTCCTCCAGTTGCAGACAGGACATAATTTCGACTTACAGAACCATGTCTTATAAAGTTTTAAATAGCCCTCATCAGTCGCCTTAAACTCCAGTACATGACCACAATGCCGCACATTTTCAGCTTTCTTTATCTTCAAGATCTCGAGAAGTTCGGCATAAGTGACATTACCCATCTTCTTTTCCTGCCAAGGACGAACTTTCCCGGACTTCGTATAATCTCTTAAAATCTCATTGCCTTGATTTTTAGAAATAAATTTTGTATGATTATAGTGCATTAGAAAAACCGCCTTTCTTGGTCGGTTTCATTAAATTACGCATAAAAAG
>NZ_CP073816.1:0-2812 GCF_024205945.1 Macrococcus equipercicus | reverse complement strand
TTATAGCAAAAAACAGTTGCTTTTTCTCCTCTCTATTTTTGATTTTGATTCGACACCTTAATCATAAAATAGTATGCTGGAAAAAGCAACTTTTTTTGTGTTTTAAACCAATAATATCAACGGTTTGACGTCGACGTGAATCGCCGTGAATAATTACCTATATTATCAAGATAAGAAAATAAGGATTTCACTTAAGTGAAATCCTTATTTTTTTTAACAGACTTAAACGACTTAATCCCGACTGTAAGAGGATATTTTTTATCAAGATATTTTGATATAAATACCGATAAAAAATATTTTAAAAAAGCTATGGATAAAACTAAAATAGAGACCCATATAATTCCATATATTTCTCTATAATTAATACTAGGAACAGTAGAAATAAACTTTGCAAAAAAAGTTAATATAAAAAAGATCACACCAATTGAAAACAGTCTTATAGCAAACATTTCATTTTTTCTGTAATTAATTTGTAATTCTTGTTCCTGAGATAACTCCATAATCTCTACCTCCTTTTCTTTCGATTCAACCGATTCAAATAATTCATTCACAGTAACTCCTAATGCATTAGAAACACATTTCAAAGTTTCTTTACTAACCTCTTCACCTGCCTCAATTCTTTGAATAGTTCTAACTGTTACGTGTGCTTCATCAGCTAAATTTTCTTGTGTTAAAAATCTCTTTTTTCTAAGTTCTGATACCAATGATTTATTCATAAATAAATTATAACTCTTAATACAAATTAGATACACGACAACTACATGACAGTCACACGACAACCACCCGACATAGAAAAATGCTATATTTATTCCAATCTCTTTTTCAGCATAAAAGTATTCCTAATTTTTATATCAAAAAGCGTTAAATTCCAAATTGATTCACAATTTTTAGTCGCCACACGAACTATAGCGATTAAACAGCATGTTTGCCCATTTTTTGAATGAAAACGAAGTTTGCATGTAAATGGGCAGTACCTGAAAAATCTATCTCTAAATTTCTCCCATTTCCTCTAAATCTTCGAATAATGTTACGAAATGTTCTCGACAATTCAAACAAACAACTTTCTTTTCTAGTCCACCAGGTAAATTAAGTTCACTTAGTTTATCCCCACAAATATGACATCTAATTTTGATGTCTTCATCTCCACCAACTAAATCAATAGCATAAGCGTTATATTTTTCTATTTCTTTTTCAGTAAAAATTCTCATAGATTTTCCCCTTTTTTCAAAAAATTTTATTTAAAAAATTATAGCATTTATTCCAATTTCCTTTTGACATGGAGCCTCTGCACCCCCAAACCCCCAAGAGCCATGTTCGGTCGAATTGATAGCTGTCGCTACCAACTCGCCTGAACGGCTCTAAGTTTATTTGGGGGTGCTACTCCATATCAAAAGTTTTCTCGGCATAAAAGATCGTTGCACCTTTTTTCAACTTCGCAGATTAATTCTCTAGAAAAAATCAAAACTATTTATGCTTATTTTTAATTTTAAGCCCATTTAAGCCGATTTAAGTATTTTTCTAGTAAAAAAGTACTTAGAATTCAAAAACGGCTCTTAAAACGCAAATATGAGCCAAATAATTAAATTTTAATTTTCATCAGTGTCTACGATTTTTTAGACACTGCCCAGTTACATGCAAATTAAAAATTTGGCATAAAATCGTGTTAAAATTTGCATTTCACAGGGCAAACTTGCAGTTTGATCGCATAGTTCTCGCAGAGGCTAAAATTAAAAATAAAGGAGAATGATATGGAGTTTATATTTAAAATTTTTATATATTCAATCGACATGTTAATTCATATTTCTTTAACTTTGCTTAATAAAAACAAAAAAATAAAACACTGAAATATTTCAGTGTTTTATTTTTCTTCTTCAATTTCGTTGATTGTCTGATGATTAATTTTTCTTTTTTCTTCTTCGGTCAATTCGTGAAGTTCACTCGCCAGGTACTCTTTCTGATTCCAAATATAATAAATTTGATACAAATATTCAGTTGGATCAATTTCTTTAAGATAATCTAACTCGCCATTTTTTAATTTTTTTCTCGCCTCTTTAAAAAGTCCTGAATACACTAGAATCTGCTTACCTTTTAAAGATTTATAATACGCATCAAATATTTTTTGATTGATAAGATAATCGCTATCTTTACCCGAATACTTCGCCATTTCGTATAATTCTTTGTTGTTATTCTGCTTAATTTTTTGAACATGGACTTGCGTGATCTCCGGCATTCCTGTGACATCTCGCCACATTTCAAGCCATTCTTTTTGTGAAATATAAACCTTAGAATCTTTAAAATAAGATTTATTTACAGCAATCAACACATGAAAATGCGGATTAAAATCATCTCGTTGCTTGTTGTATGTGATTTCTAGTTTTCTGACGTAACCTTTCATCATCGCTTTAACATTTTTTCTTTTCACTAACTTTCCAAACGATAAATTATATTTCTGTATTTCATTTTCTAATTCTTCAGCTTTCACATTTGGTGTTGTTAAGGTTAAGAAAATAAATTCTTTTTTCTCTTCCTGTTTAATGTACTGCATCATCAAGGAAAGTCCTAATGCATCTTTTCTCGCTCTTCTCCAAGCACACATCGGACAGAAACGATTTTTACACATATTATTTTTATACAGTCTTTTTTTTGTCTGTTCTTTATCCGTCACGAACGCTAAAAATGTGTTACAGTCCTTAATCAGATCCATCTGTTTTTCCCCTACAAATTTTTTAATAAAGTTCTGAAACACTTGATTTCTCTTCTTTTTCTCAGTATACTTTTCCATATCAGATATATAAAACAACTTAAGAGTTTT
>NZ_CP073815.1:0-2867 GCF_024205945.1 Macrococcus equipercicus | reverse complement strand
GAGCGTACTTTTTATTTATTAAAGTATAACACACTAGACTTATTTTCACTTCGTTACAATAAATCATTAAGGCGTGTGCTCTGTGAGACTTGTTTTTGCTGACGCAAAAATTGGCACTACGTGTCAAAAAACCACCCTTTTTTGTGCAGGCACAAAAAAGATCGCCCAAAAAAATGGGCAATAATTTACTCAAAATTCTTATGAATTTTTTATTTGTTTTTCTTTTTTTCTTTTATACATATAAGCTACTAATGGTGTGAATGCCGATAATAAACACAATATGGATGTAATCATTATAATTGTATATGCCATTTTCTTTCTCCTTTTTATTCATGATTTATTTCTTCTGTTTTATAATCAACATTTAATTGACTAATAAAGCCAAAAATCAATTTGCTTTTGCAAATTATTTTCGACTTTTTCTAAAGACATTTTCATCAAATCAGTTAAATCAATATCAGATATTTCTTTGATTAATTTTCGATATTTATATTTTGTATGACGTGCTAATTTTCCCCATTCGTTTTCATGAGATAACAACATACAAATAATAGCACGCTCATTTATTTTTTCGATTGTCGTCCATGCAGGTTTCAAAATATGCATATCTTCAAAACAATTATTCCATTCATCAACACGACTTCTTTTCAACTCAATTTCAAATCGCCATAAATGTTCAAAAGACAAATCGATATCAGCATTATCTTTTCGTTCTTGCTTTTTGTTATAAATTCTAATATATCTATCACTATCTCTTGCCCCAAAATATTTCGTTTCAACCTTACCGTCTAAACCATAATGAACATTTTTCTTCACTGCTTTATCACTCATTACAAAATAATCGGATAAGTCTTCTTCAAAGTCAAAAGCCAAATCTAAGCGAGTGAATCCAACATTATCGAGAGTGATGAAAATGTTTTTCTTTAACCAATCAATTTCATCATCATTTAAATTATTTGGATTAAATTCAACCCTAAAATTTCTTCTATCCCAAGCATCAGCTTTAAATCTATCATGTTCAATATATACTTTATCTGTAAATATTTGACCTTCAAACTTATGTGTTAAGCAATTCCACAGATGAACAAACGGACTATTACCGAGCAAATCAGCCATATACTGCGATTTATCCTTATTCAGATCACCTATCAAAGTCATACGGTCAAAGCTAATTTTTGGTAGGGGGGTGGTCGTAGTTTGCACACTTAACCGGCTATTAGAGAGGCCGGTTAATTCAACAGCTTTATTTTCATCTTCTGCCATGATATAATTACCTCGATTCTTAATTAAGATTATATGTTTTTGATTCAATCAAATCGCCATGCCCGTGGCGATTTTTTTTATGCTTTTTTCTCTCTTTCTTCTCTCTCTGCCTGTCTTCTATATTCTTCTAAAGCAACTGTCAGCATTGCAGACTTAGTTAAGCCTTTCTCTTTACAAACTTTCTCCAAATAACCATGAACAGTATCAGACATTGTAATAGTAAATCTTCTTTTGTCTGTCATCATTGACCACTCCTAAATGTTTCTGTATTAATAGTATCATAGTGGTGTACCAATATCAAAATGAAACATAAAATCCTAACGCACTATCGCTTGTTTGAATGTTCATAGAGCGAACTTTCGCCACTTCGTTCTGAAAGATCACTCTACAAACATTTTTACTAGAAAAATCACAAGTGAAATCCTTTGTCTCTGCTTACATCTTTTTTCTGTTCAGGTCTACGAATTTCATTTATTTTATCGAAGTAGCGTTTTTCTTCTCTATCAAAACCTTTATCAATGCCTACTTTAGTAATATCAACCCCTAATAATTTTTCAATTGCTTCAAAAATCTTTCTAATCATAGTCGCTAATATTGCAGCGTCTCTTGATACTTCAGATAATTTTTTATTCAGAACAGCATTTTTCTTCTCCAAATCTATGTTTTTATCCCTTTCTTCCTCGAACTTATCGAAAATATCGTATTTATTCATATACTCAAATCGATTCAAAACTTGCTGTGAAGACTTCGCCTGTTCTCTCAGTCGATTAAAATCCTCTGCAGAAACGATATAATTACCCGTTTTAACCATCTCAGATCCAAATAGACCCGTTTTCTTGTATTCTTCCTCATAATTAATCCTTACAGGCTCTCTGAGCGTCTCTACAGCGTTCTGATAGTCCTCTTTCACTCTTTCTAGCTCTATGTTCATATCTTGCAGTTCCTGGCCTTTAGAAACCATATCTTGCTTGTGATAGCCCGTTATCTGTTTAAAAGTATTAATTTCTTCTCTTTCCTTGCCTGAAATCAATTTTGACGTGCCACGATTCATACGAAAACCACGCTCATTTACAAAATCATTAAAACGGTCTTGAAACTCTGTCATCGCTTTTTTGTTCCCAAGCATTTCCTTAGCCGATAATCTACCGTCTTTCGTCAACGGAACAAATCCAAAGTGCATATGCGGCACTTTTTCATCAAGATGAACCGTCGCATAAAGCAGATTTTCTCTACCGTATTCTTTTTCTAAAAACTCCAAAGAATTTTTAAAGAAATCTTTAATTTCTGAATCAGATTTCTGCTCAAAAAATTTATCATCTGATGTGATAATTCCGTCGATATGTTTTACTGCGTCTGAACGAATTTTTCTTTTTTGGTTATAATTTTGTTCGATTTTTTTCTCAATCACTTCACTAAAATTGATGTTTTTTTCGTTCAATAGATCAAAATTTAAATGCGTTTTTTCAAAATCAATATCGGGATTATTATAATTTTTATTCTCACGCTGCACATGTTTTTGGATCCCTGTCGTGTTCGTTTTTGATTTTATTTTTTCAACTCTGATGATTGAATAACTCATAAGATTTCCTCCTCTTTTTACGGGC
>NZ_CP073814.1:0-3441 GCF_024205945.1 Macrococcus equipercicus | reverse complement strand
AATCAAATTTCTATCTTGATAAAAATCATTAAATAATTTATGATTTGGGTATAGTTTAATACAAAAACACATTTCACTGACATAACTGTTGTGAGATTATTTTTTTGTCCTTAACCCTCGCCGACCAAAGCAAGTGGGTTTAGGACTCTTTTTTTATTTAATTTAACTTTAACAGTTTAATAACAATAACTGCAAGCTACTTATAAAATCTGTGGAAATGATTATATATTTAAAAAATAAAAAGACTACATATGAGATCAGCTCATATGCAGTCTTTTTATTTTAATTTTCTTTATTTACTTCATCATACGAATTAGGATAAAAATTATAATGAAAATAATCAAACGGCCAAAATCTTAATACAACTTTTCCTACTACATCTTTTTTGTTTATTAGCCCTAATGATCTTCTACTGTCTATACTAATTTCTCTGTTATCTCCTAAAACTAAATACTTATTTTTAGGAATAATGTCAGTGCCATCAGAATTTATTAGTTCTTTGACTGTAAAGTTTTCTGTCAATAACTCCCCTTTTTTTGCAATTTTGTTCTCATCTAGATATTCTTCTTCAACCTTTCGACCATTTATATATAAAACATCATCTTTATAAACTACTTTATCTCCAGGTAAACCTACTAATCTTTTTATATAATCATCTTCTCTATTTGCATGAAAAACAATAACATCTCCTCTATCAATATGATTCAGAGTCTTAGAGATTTTGCTCACTATAACCTTTTCTTTATCTTTAAAGGTTGGAAACATGGAATCACCGCTAATAGTATATATCACCATTAAGAAATTAGTAATTAAAAAATATACAGATAATGCTACTAATAACGCAATAAGCCACTCTTTAATTTCCTTCTTCATTTTATGAAATCCCAACTTTCTACTTTTAATATAACAACGATAATTTGATATTTATTCCAATTTCCTTTTGACTTGGAGCCTCTGTTCCCCCTGACCCCCAAGAGCCTATGTTCGGCTGAATTGATGGCTTCGCCACCACGCCGAACGGCTCTAAGTGTATCAAGGGGAACCCCTCCAAGCACAAAAGTTTTCTCGGCATAAAAGTCCTCCAAAGTTATCTCTGCTGCCCTCTATCCCTATTTAAATCTTTCTTCTGTCCATGAATTTCATTAATTTTATTGAAATATTTCATCTCAGATTTATCAAAATTCTCACTGACCACTGTTTTAGCAATATCTACTCCTAAAAGATTTTCTATTGTTTCGAAAATCTTTTTAATCATATTAAGTAGTATAGCAGCGGTATCCCTCGCACTGATAAATTCCTTATTCAGATCCCTATTTTTCTTCTCTAACTGCCTATTCTTCTCCCGCTCTTTTTCCAATTCGTCTAAAATATCGTATTTATTTACATATGCAAACCGATTTAAAATCTGCTGTGCAGCTTCTGCCTGTTCGCTCAATCGGTCAAATTCCTCTGCAGAAACGATATAATTGCCCGTTTTAGCCATCTCTGAGCCAAATAGACCCGTTTTCTTATGCTCCTCCTCATAATTAACCTTCACAGGCTCTCTGAGCATCTCTACAGCATTCTGATAGTCCTCTTTCACTCTGTCCAATTCAACGCTTAAATCATGCAGTTCCTGTCCTTTAGCGACCATATCTTGCTTGTGGTAGCCCGTTATTTGCTTAAAAGTATTAATTTCCTCTCTTTCCTTGCCCGAAATCAATTTTGACGTGCCACGATCCATACGAAAACCACGCTCATTTACGAAATCATTAAAACGGTCTTGAAACTCCGTCATTGCTTTTTTGTTCCCCAGCATTTCCTTAGCGGATAATCTACCGTCTTTTGTCAGCGGAACAAATCCAAAGTGCATATGCGGCACTTTTTCATCAAGATGAACCGTCGCATAAAGCAGATTTTCTCTACCGTATTCTTTTTCTAAAAACTCCAAAGAATTTTTAAAGAAATCTTTAATTTCTGAATCAGATTTCTGCTCAAAAAATTTATCATCTGATGTGATAATTCCGTCAATATGCTTCACTGCGTCAGTCCGAATTTTTCTTTTTCCGTTATAATTTTCTGTAATTTTTTTCTCAATTTCTTCGCTGAAATTTATATTTTTCTGATTCAATAAATCAAAGTTTAAGTGCGTTTTTTCAGAATCAATATCGGGATTATTATAATTTTTATTCTCACGCTGGACGTGTTTTTGAATCCCTGTCGTATTCGTTTTTGCTTTTATTTTTTCGACCCTAATGATTGAATAACTCAAATTTTAACCCCCTATCAAAATTCAATCCGCCATCATAATACCTATTAAGTATAACACACTAGACTTATTTTCACTTCGTTACAATAAATCATTAAGGCGTGTGCTCTGCGAGGCTTGTTTTTGCTGACGCAAAAATTGACACTACGTGTCAAAAAACCAATCCTTTTTTGTGCCAGGCACAAAAAAGATCGCCCCAAAAAGTAGGCGATAATTCATTCAAAAATTTATCATTTTTTCATTCAGTAAAGCCAAAAATCGATTTGTTTTTGCAAATTATTTTCGACTTTTTTCAAAGACATTTTCATCAAATCAGTTAAATCAACATCAGATATTTCTTTCATGATTTTTTTATATTTGTATTTAGTATTTTTACTTAATGACCCCCACTTACTTTCTTCATGAAGTAGAAAATAAATCATTGCTTGTTCGTTAATATTTTCTACTGTTGCCCATGCAGGTTTTAAAACACTAAAGTCATCAAAACAATTTTTCCACTCATCAACAAGTGTTCTTTTTAACTCAATTTCAAATCTCCAAAAGTTTTCAATCTGTAAATCTATATCAGCAATATCTTTTCGTTCTTGTTTTTTATTATAAATACGTATATGTCTGTCGCTATCTCTTCTTCCAAAATATTTTGTTTCAACTTTACCACTACGCCCATAATAGAAAACTTTCTTTACAGATGTATCAGTCATAACAAAGTAATCCGATAAATCTTCTTCAAAATCAAACGCTAAATCTAAGCGTGTAAATCCAATATTACTTAATGCGATTAATATCTTATCTTTAATCCATGCCATTTCATCACTTGCCAATTTATTTGGATTGAATTCAATTCTAAAATTTCTTCTGTCCCATGCATCAGCTTTGAATCTATCATGTTCTATATAAACTTTATTTGTAAATATCTGTCCTTTGAATTTATGTGTCATACAATCCCATAATTGTACAAATGGACTGTTACCCAATAAATCAGCCATATATTCTGCTTTATCTTTAGCTAGATCGCCTACTATTGTCATGCTATCAAAACTTATTTTCGGTTCCGTTTTTCCCAAAGTTTGACCACTTAACCGGCTATTAGATAGGGCCGGTTCCCAATTTTCTTCCAATTGTTCTTTTTCCATTAAAAAACTCCCTTTCTGATTACAAAGATCTGTAATAGAAAAAGAGTCCTAAACCCAATC
>NZ_CP073813.1:0-4333 GCF_024205945.1 Macrococcus equipercicus | reverse complement strand
TAAACCCAACAATCAAAAATTCTCTATCTTGCAAAAAGCCTTTAAATAAATTATGATTTGGGTACAGTTTAATACAAAAATAGATTTCACACTTGTGAGATTATTTTTATGTCCTTTACCTTTGCCCGCCAAAGCATTTAGGTTTAGGACTCTTTTTTTTATTTATTTTTACTTTAACAGTTTTAAGATAATGACTGCAAGTTACTCTAAAAAATAATAATAAAAAGGATTAATTAACTTTGAAGTAATTAATCCTTTTTATTAATTAAATTAATACTAATTAACACGCAGCAGCTCCACCCATTGAAGCACATATAGCTGCACAAACTGGAGGACCTCCAGGAATTTCAATCAATGCTAAACAACCTAAAGAACATTGACCTGATACAGCTAAATTACAAATAACTTTCCACCAAAAACTCCCTGGCTTTATACCAAAACTTCTAATTTCTTGGTTATCTCCTGGATTTAAAGCGTTCTGTACATTTCCGTTTTTATCGATATGATTATGCAATAATAATTCACCAGTTTTGCCATCATACTCTTTTAAATCATAACCTTTTTTCTGATCATCAACCGTCATAAGTGTATAAGAATAAACTTCTAAATTATTAGCATTTATAATAGCTGCAACTGTGATATCTTTTCCTTTTATTTTACCTTGTACAATAGCTACATCATTATTAAAATTCTTTAATTCACTATTTTTAACTATTTTTATTGAATTTTTTTCATAACTCATATCAAATTTTGCGTTCTTCATTTGCTTTTTAAAAGCCTGATTTTGTTCAATCGAATTATAAAACTTTTGATTAGGGCCTACTTTTGCATATACATCTAATTGATTAGTACTTACAAATCCTAATAATACAACAAATAAAGCTAAAAGAATTTTAACATTTCTCATTCAACATTACCCCTTTGTATTTTATTGTAAATTTATAGTACAATAGAAGTGTATCATTACAACTTGAATTTAACAATGTACAAAGGGATGATTCTATGGAAAAATTAGCAAAAAATTTTTTTATAAACGGAATCTTAATAATATTATTATTTTTCGTTTGGGATTTAATATCCTACTTTTTCCTTAACGAAGTTTTTTTTATTAAAACAATTATAGGTATAATTTTAGGTCTAATTATGATTTCTGTAAGTAAACAATTACAAAAATGAATTTATTCCAATTTCCTTTTGACTTGGAGCCTCTGTCCCCCCTGACCCCCAAGAGCCTGTGTTCGGCTTAATTGATGGCTTCGCCACCACGCCGAACGGCTCTAAGTGTATCAAGGGGAACCCCTCCAAGCACAAAAGTTTTCTCGGCATAAACCGCAACTCCTGTGCTTTTTATCTGTAATAATCCTCTCTTTTCTTAAACAGCCATCTGAAAATCACCCACAGCGCCCCTACAACTAACAGAACAGGTGTCAGGTATGCCAGATACCAGATAAATGTATTAAACCCTGTAGACTGCTCTATCTTCTTTGCAACCATCGGATAATAACTTTCTCCCAGTAAATTTGTCGTGAACATCTGTGTCAGAAATAAAAAGATGAAGCTAATGAATGCAATAAATACCCCGTAAAGAGTCGGATAAAAAAATCTGTTTGATTTCTCCATCTTCTCACCAAATTCTTTCAGCTCATTACTCACTCTTGAACTGCTTATTCTGACATAATTCAAATGGGTCGCCATCTGACCTGTCACATGCTCCTTTAAATTATCATTCACTGCCTCAACAACCGCCTGTGTCAGTCTATCATCCAGCACCATCTCAACTGTCTTATTCTGTGCCATCACTTTTGTATGACTGTCCAGAACGTCAGCATTACCTTTCAAACTCGTAGTCACTTCTGTCAATCTGTCGACCAACTGATCTATTTTCCGATTCCTGCTGACCTGTGCCTCTTCCAGCTCCAGCATTCTTTCTCTCAACAAGTCGTTTTGTCTCTTCAATTCTTCTAGTTCTTCGCTGTTCATTATCCTGTTCAAATTCATCCCATTTTGACCGTTCTCTGTTTTTCTCAAAGACATGTTCTAACGCCTCCTTGTCATATGAATTTCCCAATGTCTTTCCTCTTACAAATTTGTTCTGTTCAGGGTGGAGATAGCTCACTGTCTTATTCGTCTCTTTAAACTTGATCCCGAACGTCTCTAATTTCTCTGCAAACTCTTTTTTATCCTTTGCGTTTTCCCTCACTGCTTCAATCACTTCTCTCAACTCATCTTTCCAAGAAACGCCTCCTTTTCTGATGATTGATTGTTCAGCCAATGTATAACTGAGTTCTGCTTTCTTTGAGAAGTCGATTGTTGAAAGTCCTCGCTCGTGGCACAGCTCATTACTCTGCTCCTTAATGAACATCATCTGCTTACGATTTGACTGATATTTATTACCTGTCTCCTGATTGACTGAATTAATCACAATATGATTGTGCACATGCTCTGTATCGTCATGCGTATAGATTGTGACCTGATGTTCAGGTGCAATTCTCTTTGCCAGCTCCATACCGATCTCATTTGCCTGTTCAGGCGTCACCTCGCCCGGCTTGAAGGATTGAATGACTAAATGTGCCTGTATGCCCTCCTCCTTGCCATAGAGCCCTCTGACGGCCTTAAAAGATGATTTAGCATAATCTACATCACAGTTATAACCCATTTTGACCACAGCCCGTTTTTCAGCGTAATTAATCGCCCGACTCGCCTGCTTTGTATTGCCTAGTTTAATCGTTGCCATATCTCATTCACTTCTTTTTTCAGATCATCCATCTTGTTGATGAAATCGTCCTGTTTATGTTCAGGCAGAACATTATTTTGATTGCACCATTTTGCGATCTGATTTAAATTGTTCGCCACTCCGCTCAAATCTCGAACAATCTCATGTCGTGTCTCCGCATCCAATTTTGGTGCGACCACACGACTATTCTGTGCCTTCTTCTTCGCATAAGCAGCCACACTCATATTCAAAGTTTCAGCCGACTGCTTCAACTTTGAATACTCGGAATCGCTCACACGAAAACTGATCTGTCTTGCCTCTTTTCGTCGTGGCGTTTTCGCCTTATCCTCCTCAATACTGCTAGCCATATCATTTTTCTGTTCGCTCACAAAACCCCACCCTTTCTGTCACCAAATACGGGTGACGATTTACAAATATTATACTCCGTATAAATTTCTAAATCAAACAGAAAAGGGTTTGGCAAGATTCGTATTTTATAGCCACTTCGTGTTAAAAATACATCTTGTTGTGGGCAAGCCCCCAAGCCCCCTTAGATTTTGCTGACGCAAAATAAACATCGGCTATGCTAGCCAATGTTTAAAAACAAGATTTTTTGTTACACAAAAAATGAGTGGCTCGTTGCTAGCCACTCAACGACAAATCGACAGTATATTATCGATTAAGAAAGCCAAAAATCAATCTGTTTCTGCAGTTTATTTTCCTGCTCCCTCAAAGATAATTTCATCAAATCCGTTAAATCAACAGGAGAAATTTCTTTAACTAATTTCTTAAATTTATATTTTTGATGTCGCTCTAATTTTCCCCATTCTGATTCATCGTTCAGTAATAAAAATAAAATTCCTCTGTCAGAAATCTTTTCAACTGTTTTCCAATCAGGTTTTAAAATATGCATGTCATCAAAACAATTTTTCCAACCATCAACCATTGTTCTTTTTATCTCGATTTCAAATCGCCAAAAATCTTCAAGCTCCATTTCAATATCTGCATTATCTTTTCTTTCCTGCTTTTTATTATAAATTCTAACAAAACGATCGCTATCTCTTACACCAAAATATTTAGTCTCAGCTTTTCCATCACAACCGTAAAAAACAGTTTTTTTCAATGCTTTATCACTCATAATAAAAAAATCAGATAAATCTTTCTCAAAATCAAAAGCTAAATCTAAACGAGTGAAACCAACATTTTCAAGAGCGACCAAAATATTTTTCTTTAGCCAAGACATTTCATCAGCTGTTAAATTATTCGGATTAAATTCAATCCTGAAATTTCTTCGGTCCCAGGCATCTGCTTTAAAACGATCATGTTCAACATAGACTTTATCCGAAAAGATTTGACCTTTAAATTTATGCGTCAGGCAATCCCAAAGCTGAACAAATGTACTGTTTCCAAGCAAATCAGCCATATATTCCGCTCTATTTTTAGGTAAATCTCCAACAATGGTCATACGGTCAAAACTTATTTTTGGTTGGGGGGTGGTAAAAAAACTACCACTTAACCGGCTATTAGATAGGGCCGGCTCCCAATTTTTTTCCAATTCATCTTTTCCCAAAATAAAAACCCCTTTTCTCATTACAAGATTTTGTAATAGAAAAAGAGCCC
>NZ_CP073812.1:0-5667 GCF_024205945.1 Macrococcus equipercicus | reverse complement strand
TAACAGATGGGGTTTTTCTGTGCAACCAATTTTAAGGGTTTTCAATACTTTAAAACACATACATACCAACACTTCAACGCACCTTTCAGCAACTAAAATAAAAATGACGTTATTTCTATATGTATCAAGATAAGAAAGAACAAGTTCAAAACCATCAAAAAAAGACACCTTTTCAGGTGCTTTTTTTATTTTATAAACTCATTCCCTGATCTCGACTTCGTTCTTTTTTTACCTCTCGGTTATGAGTTAGTTCAAATTCGTTCTTTTTAGGTTCTAAATCGTGTTTTTCTTGGAATTGTGCTGTTTTATCCTTTACCTTGTCTACAAACCCCTTAAAAACGTTTTTAAAGGCTTTTAAGCCGTCTGTACGTTCCTTAAGGAATTCCTTAGTGCTTTCATAGATTAAACTCACATCACGCTTTAAATCGCTTATTTTAGACTTTAAAGACTTGTTTTCTTCAAGCAACTCATTATAATCATTTACATTTTCATTAAATCGCTCTACAAGACCACTATATTTTTCTTTAACTTGCCCATGTTCTTTACTTAATTTTTTATATTCTCTCGCCATATCAGTACTCATGAGATTTCTAACATGCTGTTTTAACCTATCGTTATCTCTCGCAGCAGTCACTAAGTTTTTATAATCACGCTCCGATATAACAACATTTTTGGTTGGTTTCTTTTCTGTTTTCATTATTTCTTTTCCCAAACCAAACATGGACTTTTCACCCGTTGGCACTTCAACACTTTTCATGTGTCGTTTCGCTGGTACTTCTAAATCTGATTTAACTTTATCGCTATAAGCAGTCCATTCATCTTTTTTAACTGCTAAATTTTTTTCTAGAAAATCAATCTCTTTTTCCAAAGTTTGTTTTTTAAATTTAGCTGTCTCAATATGTTTACGGTCAGAGCCACGTTCACCACGCTTCAACTCAAAACCCTGTTTTTTCATATGCTCGGGGAATTTATCTTGTAGCCATAACAGTTCTTGACGATTAAACACATTTTTTCCTTGCAGTTTTCCATCACGCATAGGCACAACACCTAAATGCATGTGAGGGGTTTGCTCATCATTATGAACTGTTGCATAAGCAATATTTTGCTTGCCATATCGTTCGGAAAATAATTTATAACTTTCCTCAAAAAATCGTTTTTGTTCTCCTGGATCCAGTTGCTCAAAAAAATCTCGGTCAGATGTTACTAGCAACTCATTTACAAGAACAGCATCTTTCCTCGTTTTTCTTGTACCTGTTTTTTGTGATTCAATAATTTCTTTGACACGTTCGTTGTAATCAATATTTTTATCATTTTTCAAATCATAATTTTCACGTGTTCGCTCATGGTCAATATCATCATTCGTTCTACTTTTTCGCTCTCTTTGATTATGAAATTGCATGCCTTTTAGTCCAGCTGATTTCACTTTTTGCATTCTACAAACTGCATAACTCATATGTAAATCGCTCCTTTTTAGGTGGCACAAATGTGAGGCATTTTCGCTCTTTCCGGCAACCACTTCCAAGTAAAGTATAACACACTATACTTTATATTCATAAAGTGTGTGCTCTGCGAGGCTGTCGGCAGTGCCGACCAAAACCATAAAACCTTTAAGACCTTTCTTTTTTTTACGAGAAAAAAGAAACAAAAAAACCTGCCCTCTGCCACCTCAGCAAAGGGGGGTTTTGCTCTCGTGCTCGTTTAAAAATCAGCAAGGGACAGGTAGTATTTTTTGAGAAGATCACTCAAAAAATCTCCACCTTTAAACCCTTGCCAATTTTTATTTTGTCCGTTTTGTCTAGCTTACCGAAAGCCAGACTCAGCAAGAATAAAATTTTTATTGTCTTTCGGTTTTCTAGTGTAACGGACAAAACCACTCAAAATAAAAAAGATACAAGAGAGGTCTCTCGTATCTTTTATTCAGCAATCGCGCCCTTTAATGGAACAAAAAGATTTGAATTCCTGTTATAAAAAAAGGATCAATTTTGAACTCTCTCCCAAAGTTGATCCCTTAACGATTTAGAAATCCCTTTGAGAATGTTTATATACATTCAAGGTAACCAGCCAACTAATGACAATGATTCCTGAAAAAAGTAATAACAAATTACTATACAGATAAGTTGACTGATCAACTTCCATAGGTAACAACCTTTGATCAAGTAAGGGTATGGATAATAAACCACCTACAATTGCAATACCTGTTCCCTCTGATAAAAAGCTGGTAAAGTTAAGCAAACTCATTCCAGCACCAGCTTCCTGCTGTTTCAAGCTACTTGAAACAATTGTTGATATAACTGTTTTGGTGAACGAAAGCCCACCTAAAACAAATACGATTATAATTGTCATGAACCATGATGTTGTTTCTAAAAGAAAGGAAGCAGTTAAAAAGCTAACAGAAAGAAATGTAACTCCGATGTTTAACACGTATAAAGGACCTCTTCTATCAACAAGTATCCCACCAATGTAGCCGAAAATAATGACACTCATTGTTCCAGGGAAAATAATTACACTTCCGATTTCGGCAGTACTTAGCTGGTGAACATCTTTCATCATATAAGGAACCATAGAGACAAACCCTGCTACTGTTCCAAATATAATTCCCCCACAAAGAACTCCAATCATAAAAGGTATATTTTTCCCTAATCCGGGATCAACAAAAGGATCTGTTACTTTCCTGATATGTTTTACAAATATCAGGAATGACAGCACGCTAACGATAAGAAAAGAAATGCTATATGATGTTGTAAACAACATAAAAAATACAATGCCTACAGACATTAGTATAATTCCTTTGATATCAAAATGACCTTTTATCCTTACTTCTTTCTTTAATAATTTCATAAGAAACGGAACAGTGATAATTGTTATCATAGGAATGAGTAGAAGATAGGACCAATGAATATAATGGGCTATCATTCCACCAATCGCTGGACCGACTCCTTCTCCCATGGCTACTATCGATCCAATAAGACCAAATGCTTTACCCCTATTTTCCTTTGGAATATAGCGCGCAACTACAACCATTACGAGTGCTGGAAATGCAGCTGCACCAGCCCCTTGAATAAAACGAGCCATAATAAGTAAGGAAAAGAAAGAATGGCCAACAAACCCAATTACCGACCCGAAACAATTTATTATAATTCCAAATAGGAGTAACCTTTTGATGCCTAATTGATCAGATAGCTTTCCATATACAGCTGTTCCAATGGAAAAGGTTAACATAAAGGCTGTGTTCACCCAGTTTGTACTCGCAGGTGGTTTATTAAAATCATTTGCAATATCAGGTAATGAGACGTTCAAAACCATTTCATTTAATACGCTAAAAAAAGATAAAATGCAAAGCCAAATTAAAATTTGGTTGTGTCGTAAATTCGATTGTGAATAGGATGTATTCACATTTCACCCTCCAATAATGAGGGCAGACGTAGTTTATAGGGTTAATGATACGCTTCCCTCTTTTAATTGAACCCTGTTACATTCATTACACTTCATAATTAATTCCTCCTAAACTTGATTAAAACATTTTACCACATATAAACTAAGTTTTAAATTCAGTATTTCATCACTTATACAACAATATGGCCCGATTTAAGCACACCCTTTATTCCGTTAATGCGCCATGACAGCCATGATAATTACTAATACTAGGAGAAGTTAATAAATACGTAACCAACATGATTAACAATTATTAGAGGTCATCGTTCAAAATGGTATGCGTTTTGACACATCCACTATATATCCGTGTCGTTCTGTCCACTCCTGAATCCCATTCCAGAAATTCTCTAGCGATTCCAGAAGTTTCTCAGAGTCGGAAAGTTGACCAGACATTACGAACTGGCACAGATGGTCATAACCTGAAGGAAGATCTGATTGCTTAACTGCTTCAGTTAAGACCGAAGCGCTCGTCGTATAACAGATGCGATGATGCAGACCAATCAACATGGCACCTGCCATTGCTACCTGTACAGTCAAGGATGGTAGAAATGTTGTCGGTCCTTGCACACGAATATTACGCCATTTGCCTGCATATTCAAACAGCTCTTCTACGATAAGGGCACAAATCGCATCGTGGAACGTTTGGGCTTCTACCGATTTAGCAGTTTGATACACTTTCTCTAAGTATCCACCTGAATCATAAATCGGCAAAATAGAGAAAAATTGACCATGTGTAAGCGGCCAATCTGATTCCACCTGAGATGCATAATCTAGTAGAATCTCTTCGCTATCAAAATTCACTTCCACCTTCCACTCACCGGTTGTCCATTCATGGCTGAACTCTGCTTCCTCTGTTGACATGACACACATCATCTCAATATCCGAATAGGGCCCATCAGTCTGACGACCAAGAGAGCCATAAACACCAATAGCCTTAACATCATCCCCATATTTATCCAATATTCGTTCCTTAATTTCATGAACAATCTTCATTCTTTCTTCTCTAGTCATTATTATTGGTCCATTCACTATTCTCATTCCCTTTTCAGATAATTTTAGATTTGCTTTTCTAAATAAGAATATTTGGAGAGCACCGTTCTTATTCAGCTATTAATAACTCGTCTTCCTAAGCATCCTTCAATCCTTTTAATAACAATTATAGCATCTAATCTTCAACAAACTGGCCCGTTTGTTGAACTACTCTTTAATAAAATAATTTTTCCGTTCCCAATTCCACATTGCAATAATAGAAAATCCATCTTCATCGGCTTTTTCGTCATCATCTGTATGAATCAAATCGCCTTCTTCTGTGTCATCAAGGTTTAATTTTTTATGTATTTCTTTTAACAAACCACCATAGGAGATTAACCTTTTACGGTGTAAACCTTCCTCCAAATCAGACAAACGTTTCAAATTCTTTTCTTCATCATCGGTCATAAAATCCGTATCCTTTACAGGATATTTTGCAGTTTCGTCAATTGCCGATTGTATATCCGATTTATATTTATTTTTCGGTCGAATCATTTGAACTTTTACATTTGGATCATAGTCTAATTTCATTGCCTTTTTCCAAAATTGAATCCATTGTTTTTGATTCACGTAGTTTTCTGTATTCTTAAAATAAGTTGGTTCCACACATACCAATACATGCATGTGCTGATTATAAGAATTATCTTTATTATTTATTGTCACTTCCGTTGCACGCATAAAACCAACAAGATTTTTATTAATTTTTTTATATTGCATCATTCGGCGAAATCCTTGAGCCATATCTGACAAACTCTTATTTAATTCTTCGCCATCATAAACATTTTTAACTGTTAATGTGAGAAACAACCAACGAACTGTTGGCTTTTGTTTAATAACTTCAGCAACAACCTTTTGTGACTGAATGCCATGTTTCATTGCTCTCCTCCAGTTGCACATTGGACAAAGCCTGGATTTACAAAACCACACTCGATACAACTTTCTTTCGCCTGTTTCACGATTTTGTTTATACTCTAATATTTCAGCACAATCTTTTACTCTTTCAGCCTTTTTAAATTCAAGAATATGCAGAAGTTCAAAGTAATCAACATTAGCGATTTTCTTTTCTCTCCATGGTCTCACTTTTCCACTTTTTGTCTTGTCCACTAAAACCCTTGATTTTTCATCTGAATAAATGCTACTATTAGGACACATAATATTAAAAGAACCCCCCATCTATTTAGTTATTTGTTTGGTCACTTATAACTT
>NZ_CP073811.1:0-8752 GCF_024205945.1 Macrococcus equipercicus | reverse complement strand
AGGAACGAAAAAAGAGTACACGCCGGTCTTTTCCATGGCATGCACTCTTATGACTTATGTCAGTTTTAATAGTCTTTCAACACAATCTTTAGATTTGTTTTATTGATAACCTTTGAAAAATCGGGTATGATTAAAACATAATCTTAATAGATGGGTTAAAAGAGCATTCTAAAGTGTTTGCCGATGTTAGGGATCGGTAAGCGATTAATAACTGTTACCAGCAGTTATTAATGCTGAATGTTCTTTTTACGTTCAATTAAGTTATTTAAATTGTATAACTAATGAAAAAAAATAGCAAATCAAAATGGAAAGTTTTCCATTTTGATTTGCTATTTTTGGAATAATTATTTCTAAATTGTTGAAAAATGTATTTTAGTAATTTAGACTTTAAATTAAAGAAGCGCTTTTTCATTACTTTTATAGGGAGGGATAACTATAAAGAAAGAATATATACTAGTAATAATAATTATTATTTCTCTAATTTTTTCAAAGTTTATTCTAAAACCTTACTTCTTCGAAGAGATTAATCTATGGACAGATTTAATGTTAGACATTATGTTGACGTTAATTGTTGGATTTATATTTATATTTTTCACTAACAAGAAGGGAGATTGAAAGAAATGAAAAAAATTATCGCATCTACTATGCTACTACTTTACTGTTAGGAGGATTTACTTCAACAACTTTAGCATCTGAAATAAAAGTTAGTAATAATACTAATGATGTTGTAAATGATGCAGTTAAAAATGAAATGACCATTGTGTCTGAAGAATTGATAAATAAAGCTAATCCGTTTATTTCTGTAGATGACACTAATGATAAATTTATATTGGATAAAGAGTCAGCCCGAAATACTCTTACTGAAAATGAAGTTGAACTTGTTCAAAAACAATTGAATAAAACTAATCACCTATTGCATGAAGAGAATGTTAACTATGTTCAACATGGAGAGTCATTAATACCTGAAAATAATGCCAAAGTCGAAAAATCGATAACTACTTATTCAACATCAGAGGGTATAAATAAGGTTGAGTTTTACTGGTGGGGTGCAAAGATATGGATATCTAAAACAGCGGTAAGAAAAGTTCTTGAAACAGGTGCAGAAGGTGGAGGAGCAGCATTAGGAGCATATTTAGGCGGAGTTCCTGGTGCACTATTAGGGACGATTGCAGGAAGTTTGGTTTCTAAATTTGGTGGACCTGCTGCAGCTAGAGCAGTATATATAAAATATAATTATGCTCTAGGTATACAAGACTTTCAAATTTTCAACAAATAACCACAAGAAATTCAAACTTAAACATAGATATTTATCATCACATTACTTATGGATTCATTCATAATATCTTGGTTTATCCCAATATATCTCAATGTCACAGATTGAGATGAATGATTAAATAAATCCATCAATAAAGCGACATCCTTCGTTTTCTTGTAGTAATGATAACCAAAGGTCTTACGCATCGAATGAGTCCCGATTTCACTTAAACCGATTGATTTTGCTGAATGATTCAAAATTCTGTAGGCTTGTACACGACTAATGGGTTTATCATTGCCGTCAGAATCGAGTTTATTGCTTTTAAACAGATAATCTTCGTCCTCTAAGAACTGAATATAACGATCAATATCCTCCTTTAGATGATAAAGGGGGATTTGTTTCTGTTTACGGGTCTTCTGTTCTCGGAGTTTAATTGTATAGTCCTTAATATCTTTTTTCTTTAAACCCAACATATCGCTCACTCTTAAACCACAGTTAATCCCGAGATTAAATAAAAAAACGTCTCGCTCTGATCCATAATAGGCAAGTGCCTCTTTCATCTCCTGTATCTTTTTTACGTCTCGAATCGGTTCCACGCTGTTCATTAAAATCGCTCCTATATGATACGTATAATGTATGTATTCATATCATTATGATACATTATTTCAGTTATAAAAATAAACCCCTTTGGTATCGGGGTTTGTAATGTAACATAATTACCATTGTGTTACATTTTCAGACAAATAAAAAAAGCAGTCACAGAAATATGACCGCTTAATTATTACTAAAAAATAACTTAATTTCTTCATCTTTGATAAAATAATATACCATTTTCCCATTTTTATAAAAATCAAGAACATCATTTTTATACAATAATCTAAGATGATGAGATGTAGAAGCCACACTCATATCTAGAATGATAGCAATATCACAGACACAAAGTTCTTTTTCACTCAGTAAAGACAATACAATTTTTAATTTTTTTTCATCGCATATTTTTTGAAAAATATTAAGTAATCTTTGCGACTTCTCAATTTTTAAAAAATCTAACGCTTTGTCCACTTTATCTTCATGAACACATACTATGTCACAAGTAATAGATTTATTCATTTAATTTCAACACCCTTATCTAAAATAAAAATTCTAAAATTGTTTGAATTGTTTTATTTTCTATGATAATAAACATTCCTAGTCCTATATAAATAACAGCCATTATCCAACGACTATACTTCTCAATAGTACCACCAATTCCAGGTATATTAGCAATTTTTTGAGCTGTAAAAACTAATACAAATATCAACACTAAAAATGTAATAAGTGTAACTATTAGATTTGACATATTAAGTGAAACAAAATATGGAACAAACAATCCAATGTTATCAGCACCACAACTTGCGATAGTCACTAATGCCACAGTTCCTATTAATTTTGATAATCCTTTTTTATCCAATTCTTTTTTTGCTCTTTTTTCACCAGCACAATCGTCATATAATGCTACTTTAACACCGAAATAAATTGGTATTATACCTAGCAATCCTAACATCCATTTCTCTGGAACATAATTTAATACGAAAGCTAAAAATAAACTTACTAATATTAAAATAATAGAACCTAGATATTGTCCAATATAGATGTTTCTATATTCTTTCTTTGTGCTAGCTCTAGCAAAGAAAATTAATAAAATAACTAATAAGTCTACAGCAGTTGCTGTGTATAAAACAGTAGCAGTAATAATAGTTTGAAACATAAAAGCACCTCATTCAAAAATTCATTTGAATGAAGCTTAACATATCCATCAGTAATATTCAAGTATATTTTTTAATGTTATTTTAACTCAATAATTTTTTAATATCACTTAAAGAAACGTGACAACAAGCCACCTTTTTTATTTGTCGTGCTATTACTTTCTTGCTTATCTTCTCTTAAGTCACGATAAAAGTTATCAATTTTATTTGTATCTTGCACATTATCAGCCTTTGAAGTATCTTCTTTGACTTCCTGTAGTTCTAATTCAAGAGCCTTTATCTTATCATTGGATTGTAATTGTAATGACTGTTGATTGTGTAACAACTGTTGTTGCTGCTTAAGTAATGAGGTCAAGTCTTGCTTATCATCTTGCAATGATTGTATTTGTTTGTTTTTATCATCAATCATTTGTCTAAGAAGTTCTATTTTATTGTTATTGTTTGATACATCTTGAGTATCATTGTCTTGCTTTGAGCTACTATCATTATTTATTAGTTCAGATACATCTACATTCAATGACTTAGCTTTATTATTGAGTATTCTATTTTTAATTGCTTCAACATCATCAGCACTTGAAACATACAAAGTATTGTCTTGCTTAGTCAGTTCTATTTCCAATTTTTTAGCATTATTAAACACAGTTTGTTTACTTACATTCAATTCATTAGCAAGATCAATACATGATTTCATTTTATCAATCCTTTATCAATAGTTTATTAAACGTTTGCCTAATTATATCTAAACTTATTAATCCTTTGACAATCATTTGTTAAGTATCTCAAAGACAATTATATCAATACATCTACCTTAATCAAATGCAATTATTTATTAAGTTATTCATGACGTTTTAGACAACACTTGATCAAATACTATATTATTTTATCAAGTGTTTGCCAATGATTTGTTAAAGCTTAGCACAGACAACGTACAAGCAACGATAATGTATTTGAATGGTTGTAAAGTCCTAAAGTAGTTTAAAGGCTTGTCAGAACGCTTTATTACTCTTATACGGTCCTATTTATGTGTTTATTCAGTAATATTTCTTAGTTATAATTAAATAAATAAAAGATTGAGGTGATTATATATCTGAGGAAAAGACAGAGGTAAAAAGAAAGTTTGGTTTTTATCATCGCAAAGGTGAAAAGATTAAAATTGTTTTTACTGACGGAAAAGCTATCACTGGAACATATTTATTTGCACCACAGTATGAGATTATTATCGAAACAGAAGATGGACGAGAAATAACGATTTTTAAACATGCTGTAAAGTATGTCTATGT
The DNA here is from genome assembly GCF_024205945.1 of Macrococcus equipercicus. NCBI lineage: Bacteria > Bacillati > Bacillota > Bacilli > Caryophanales > Staphylococcaceae > Macrococcus > Macrococcus equipercicus. The sequence continues at coordinate 4,472 of NZ_CP073811.1, read as the reverse complement.
CATTGATTAGTTTTACAAAGAAAATTGAATGAGATATAATAAAGTTAACAAGTAGAAATTCCATGGAAACACCGAATCCCCTAACTGCTGGGAACAGTTAGGGGGTTTTTTTAGGTGCTGGTATGCCGTCTTACGACTTACGCTGATCTAACCAGTGAGAAAACAACATAAGAATGACACCGACAATAATCGGTGCGATTACGTTAACAAGTAAAAAATCCATGGAGATCACCTCCTTCCATAAGATCTCGCCTATGGAAGTAAAGACGGCTTACTCATTATATCGAATTACGATGATTTCTTCTATAGTGCTTACCTTATCCATTTTATCTCTCAAAAACACGTGGCATAATAAGGATAACGATAAACATCAGGAGGATATACCATGACAAATATTGATTACGAAAAAGAACTTCAAGCATTAGAAGAAAAGAGAAAACAGTTATTGAAAGAAAAGCGTGAAAAAGACAGGAAGGAACTTCAGATGTTAAAAGAGGTCTTCGGCAAAGACTTCCCCAGAAAAGAGAACGGCAAGTTCATTTCCCTGGATGAATTTAAGAAGAATTATATGATTTCACATAAAGATCAGTCAGCGATTGATCCGAATGAATTGAATGCAGTTCAAGAAGAACTCAATCAATTAAAGAAGGCTCTGAATGGCATTGCGAACGCAATGGACGATTCAAAAGGTTACTGGCACGTGAGTGACTTAAAGGGTCTGACGAACTGGCTATCACAGTTCAGAACGAAGAACTAAACTGTGATAGGCAGTCTTACAAAAGGGACTGAAATACAGTCTCTTTTGTGTGAAATTGATTTGAATATGCTGACGAAAGTAGTCAGCGTTTTCAAATTAATTGGAAGATATTTTCTGCAAAGATCCATCGAAACATCATGTGATGTTTCGATGGATCTTTATATTTTTTATCGCAGACTATTTCGAAGAAATAGACGAAGATAAAAAACGAAAGGGTTAAGGGAAATACTTTTCCCTTACAAGGAGGCGGATGATACTTTGCGAAGCAAATGTATACATTCGCACTGCTTGACCAAAACATTTTTATACAATTTATGGTATAATTGAGATAAACAAAGTGACAGAACAATTGGACATAAATGTTTTGTGTTCTTGTGATGTGATGGCTGTTGTTAATCTCAAATGTGAACGAATAGTGAGTCATTTGGATTTACAATAATCGTGTGAATGGCTGTGACCGAATAGGGAGCAGTCTGAACCGATACATCACATCACTTCGGCACGGAGTGGCGTAAAAAATGACGAATGGACATGAGATATTTTTTACAGAATGGAGGGACGAACAAGTGAGCGAGACAAAGAAAAAATCAAAGATTATTTCTTTTCGAGTGAACGCAGATGAATATGATGTGATTGCTGGAACAGCTTCAAGTGCCAACTTGAACATCACATCATATTTAAAGGCACGTGCATTAGGAGGTAAGATACATCGTCCACTGATGAAGTCAGAGGATATTCAGAGTATCTTACCACCACTTTCAAAGCTTTCAGGAGAGATCAGTCGTGTCGGCAACAATATGAATCAATCGACACGTGCATTAAAAGTCTTATCAAGAGAATCCTTTTTAGAACAACAGGAAATGAATGAGGTTAAAAAGCTGACTGAGGAATTCAATGCGTTAAAACAAGAATTCGAAATGCTACAGAGTGAGGTGCATCAGATATGGCACAAACTAAAGTAGCGTCGTCTAAAAGTGCCACGGCATCCATCAAATATGGGCGTGATGGTAAAGATAAGGACACACAGGAGAAGAAGTGTATCGCAATGTCTGGGATCAACTGTGATCCGAGTAACGCTGAATATGAATTTGGTGTCGTCAGAAAAGCGTTCAATAAAGCTAAGAACGAAGGAAAAGACATTCAGGCACATCTCGTAGAACAGTCCTTTAAAGGCCGTGACATTGACCCTTTTGAAGTGAATCAGATGGGGTATGAACTGGCTGAACGACTCAATGAAGAACTGGGTGGTGGCTTTCAAGCTGTCGTTTATACACATGGGAATACCAACAACTATCATAATCACATTGTATTTAATGCGGTGAATTTAGAAGATGGCCATAAATATCATTGTTATCAGGAAAAGAAGATTGTCGAACGGATCAATGATGCCATTGTAAGAGAACACGGCTATCCTGTCATTGAGAAAAATAAAGAACGTGGCACATCAGTTACGATTAAAGAACAGAAACTCAAGGATAAAGGCGAGTATGTATGGAAAGATGATTTACGAGACACAATAGACAAAGCCTTCGAAAAAACAAAGGATAGCCTTCATTTCGATTTAGAGCGCTTTAAGGCGCATTTAACTGATTTAGGGGTCAACATAAGGGAGAGATTCAATCAGAAGCAGAAGATCACCCGTTTTTCGTATGATTTTATCGATCAGGATGGTAAGCAACGTGTGACACGTGAAAAAAATCTAGGAGTTGATTATGGTGCCGAGGGAATCAAATACGGATTGGAGCAAGAACGAAAATCTTACGAACAATTTAAACAACAACAATCAGGATTCACACCTAGCCCAGCAAGTAGAACATCTGACATTGAAATACCAGAAGGCAGAGATAGCATTCAACAGTATGCGGGACAAGTACTTGACGCTCGTATCAGAGATACAGGCAATGAAAGAACACAACGAGAACCTAGAACAAGAGATGAACACAGCCATCAACGAAAACAAAGCACTCAAGACAGAACTCCAAAAGACCATTCAGTTAAGTCAAAACAAAATAGACAACATGACCGAGGTGGACTTGAACGCTAAAAAGCTGAAACAAACAGTTTTAACCGATATAAAGCGTGATTTAAAATCTGAGATGGATAGCTACCAACAAGAACTGGATAAAGGTTATCTAAAGTCAAACATCTTTTTGAATTATGTACCGGTCATCATCAGTCTCATTTTTGTGATGTTTATCATCTATTATCTCGTAATAGGAATGCATTAGTATGTTCACATTTTTATATTATGTGATGCCTGTCTGTATCATTGCTTTGTGTCTATTTGGGATATTCTTGTGGCTTTCAAGCCAGATAGATCATATCAGATCATTACGATTTACAGTGCCTTTATCACTGATTGTTTTTATCATCGGTATCACGATGAGTACATGGACACCCTTATCACCGTTACCGTTTTACCAGCAACATCTCCATGTTCAAAAAGTTAACGAACAGTACAAAGTAGCTGAAAGCTATTTGGATAATTTGATGAATAAAGGATTTTTAGATTTCAACACAACTGTGAAAAAACATGTAACCCATCGTCATTTTTCAGTCGCTCAACAGAAAATCAATCGAATTGATGATCGTGATAAACGAAAAGCACTCATGAATAAACATAGCGAGTATTTAGCCATCTATGAACAGCATATTGGTGACCATCTTATTCAGAAGATTCAACTGGAATATCTCAGTGTGTCTGAATACAGTCATCTGACAGCACAAGATTATGACAACGTGCGTTATCAGATTCGACAACAGATTCAAAATTCACAGACAGAAAAAGATTTTCTCGAACGTATTCAGAAACTACAGAAAGAGCACGATACACTTTATTCACAATGATTACTAGATGACAGCATTATAGACAAAATAATGTTGTCCAATATATTCACGTAAAATGCCGATATAATAGGCTCTGTCATTTTTAATTTTAGACGCTAGACCATTAAATTCTTTTTTCTTTGCCTTAACAAGGGATTTTATCGCATAAATCATGATCTCAATATGATTTTCAGTGTCATAAATGTTATTACTGATGGTTTCTTTCAGCATTGTTTTGTACAGAGACAGAATTTCTTCATCACTAAAGAAAGGCTTTGCGACGTTGTAAATTGCGTCAGGCACTTCCATCGGTTTGACACGGATATCTGAGTTTTTAATATTGTGATATAAAACTTTAGAATGTGTTTTATTTAAACGTTTCCTGTTACTTAAAAAGATATTTAATAGATTTAAAAAGAATATAGTTTCCTGTTTTGCGTGAACATGTTGTAACGCCTGTTGTGACAGCTCTTTTCCGGTCTTAATCACCTGATTAAGCGTGGACATTTTAGCGTGGACATTTTTTTCTCGGATGACTTCATATTGTGTATAGGTATTGATTCTAAAGACTAATGCGCCGTTATTCTTACGTTTGCCACTAACCGTGTGAATCTTCGTGATATAACCTTTTTCATCAAGATTTTTTAGCGTTCGATAGACTGTTTTCTTGCTGATATGTAAAAGGTCTGCGATGGTCTGAAGTTTTAAATGAGAGTAACCAATTATCTTTAAGCTGTGTTGTTTTAAAACGTTTAAAATAAGGTATTCGGTCTTTTTAAGATAGCGATTGTATCGTTCAACCGTACGATCCATTGCGATGATTGTTTCAAAATTGTTGTCAAAGTCATTCATGATATAAGTCATTGTTATCATTCCTTTTTTAGATTTT
>NZ_CP073810.1:0-9907 GCF_024205945.1 Macrococcus equipercicus | reverse complement strand
CGATTTGTTTTATTGAAAACTGTTTAAAAATCGGGTATGATTAAAACATAATCTTATAAGAAGAGTTTAAGGAACATTCTAAAGTGTTTGCCGATGTACGCGATCGGTAAGCGATTAATAACTGTTGCAAGCAGTTATTAATGCTGAATGTTCTTTTTACGTTCAATTAAGTTAATTAAATTGTATAACTATTCCAAAAAAATAGCAAACCAAAATAGAAAATTTCTATTTTAGTTTGCTATTTTTTTGAGAGAAATCGAATGAATTAAAAAATAAAAAAGAGTATATTAAAATTTTGAATTTTCTATAAAATATATAATATCGTTATTAGCATGAATACTCATCATTTATGTTTATATAATATGTTCATTTACATTCGGTGTAATTATACTTTTTGTGTGTATTTACAATTAAAAAATTTTTAAATATAATACATAATATATATGTAGATACTTTCATTTATTTCTAGATTCTTTATATATTATACCTTCACCAATATATTTTATTGGAGTATTGTCTTGAATTATTACAGCAGTATTGTCTGGTAACTTTAACTGATCATTTTTCTTTGATAAAGCTATATATTCTTTATTTGCATAATAATGACAGGTAATCTCATGGTCATAGATTAAGTTCCATGTATTAATTTTTTCTTTATTTCTTTCATCTAAAATATCAGAGCCTAAAATTATTGCCCCAGCACTATGTCCATATATACATTTAAAAGAATTTTTTTTAATAAAATGTTCTATTGAATTTTTATCTATTGCTTTTGATAACTTTTTTAAGTCACCTCCAGCAATATATAGGGCATCGTAATTATTATATTTTGTGTTTCCTATGTCATAACAAATATCAATATCAACAATATTTACAGTTCTCATCATATCTTTGAAATAGTTAAAACTATTTTCTATTGTTCTATGATTCTCGTCTATAGCATGAGGAAGGTATAATATTTTAGGATTTCTATTTAAAATACTTGCAAATTCTTTGTTTATTTCTTTTAAACCTTCAGAGCTACCACCACCACAAATAAAGAAAATCAAATGTAATCACCTCATTTATTTTATCGCCGATTGTAAAATTAAGCTAGACAACTAATAAAGCCTTCTGTGCTAGACTCAATATGTATTTCCGTCCAAAGAAAACATAAGGAGTTAGCACAAATGGCCTATACACATCTTACCACGGATGAACTTGCGTTCATAGAATCATATTACCACCAGAAAATTTCGGTCAGTGAGATCTGCCGGAGAATTAAGCGTTCAAGACAGACCGTCTATAATGTGATTAATGCATTCAAAGCAGGTATATCTGCCCTGGAATTCTATCAGAACTATAAGAAAAGAAAATCTCTTTGCGGAAGACGTAGAATCGTCCTTCCTAAGCATCAGATCAGTTATATTCAAAAAAGGATAGCCGACGGCTGGACACCTGACACCATCATAGGCAGAAATGAAGAACCTATCAGCTGTTCTGTCAAAACTCTGTACAGAATGTTCAGGGAAGATATTCTTCCTGTTCAATCACTTCCGATGAAAGGGAAAAGAAAACCTAACGGTCATCATGAGAAAAGAGGTCGTCAGACTTTCAAACGTCACATTTCAGAAAGAACAGTTGAATTTCCCGACTTTGATAAAGAGTTCGGTCATCTTGAAGGCGATACGATTGTTGGTCGTCGTCATGGTAGCGCAGTCATCACCCTTGTTGAACGCGTTTCTAAGATGATCATCACCCTACGACCGGAAGGTCGCAAGGCATCCGACATTGAAAAAGCATTAAACAGTATGTTTTCGGCTTTACCTTATCGTCTCTTTAAATCCATTACATTCGACTGCGGTAAAGAGTTTTCCAGCTGGAAGTCAATCAGTAACCAACACGATATATCTATCTTTTTTGCTGATCCAGGCACACCTTCGCAGCGTGGTCTTAATGAACATTCAAATGGTATGCTTAGAAGAAACGGTCTGGACAAAGATATGGATTTCAACACAGTTACAGACGATTATATTATTCAAGTTGCACATTCCCTCAATAATCGACCTAGAAAATCTCTTGGTTATAGGACACCATTGGAAGTATTTATGAGTTTCATCGAAGATGAGAAGTTGTCTAGCTTATTTTGACAAACGAAATATATTATACCAATAAGATATGAAGGAATGATTTAATGTTTAAGAAATTCAATAAATATGAAGTTTAGAGAATTAAATGATTCTTCTGATTTGAATATAATCTTCGAAAATGGATTAAATAATGTAGATATCGATAAAATAAATGAGATAATATCTCAATTTAATACAAAAAGTTTTGGCGTAATGAAATTTTGATATTGAAAGATAAAAAAGATTAATGAAAGTATTAATCGAATATATCCCTCATTATTTCAATAATTAATTCATTTAGAATATCTTGATTAATTCCAACATATTTCAATGTAACAGACTGGGATGAATGATTAAATAAATCCATCAATAAAGCGACATCCTTCGTTTTTTTGTAGTAATGGTAACCAAAGGTCTTACGCATAGAATGTGTGCCGATATCACTTAAACCGATTGATTTTGCTGAATGATTCAGGATTCTATAAGCCTGTACACGGCTAATGGGTTTACTATTGCCCTCAGAATCGAGTTTATTGCTTTTAAACAGATAATCTTCATCCTCCAGGAACTGAATATAACGATCAATATCCTCCTTTATATGATAAAGGGGGATTTGTTTCTGTTTACGGGTCTTCTGTTCTCTGAGTTTGATTGTATAGTCCTTAATATCCTTTTTCTTTAATCCCAACATGTCACTCACTCTCAAGCCACAGTTAATCCCTAAATTAAATAAAAAGACATCACGCTCTGATCCATAATAAGCGAGTGCTTCTTTCATCTCCTGTATCTTTTTTACGTCACGAATCGGTTCTACGCTGTTCATCAAAACCACTCCTGTATGATACGTATAATATACGTATTGATATCATTATGATACATTATTTGAGGCATAAAAATAAACCCCTGTGTTTACGGGGTTTGACATGTAACATAATTACCATTGTGTTACATTTTCAGACAAATAAAAAAAGCAGACACAGAAATATGACCGCTTAATTATTACTAAAAAATAACTTAATTTCTTCATCTTTGATAAAATAATATACCATTTTCCCATTTTTATAAAAATCAAGAACATCATTTTTATACAATAATCTAAGATGATGAGATGTAGAAGCCACACTCATATCTAGAATGATAGCAATATCACAGACACAAAGTTCTTTTTCACTCAGTAAAGACAATACAATTTTTAATTTTTTTTCATCGCATATTTTTTGAAAAATATTAAGTAATCTTTGCGACTTCTCAATTTTTAAAAAATCTAACGCTTTGTCCACTTTATCTTCATGAACACATACTATGTCACAAGTAATAGATTTATTCATTTAATTTCAACACCCTTATCTAAAATAAAAATTCTAAAATTGTTTGAATTGTTTTATTTTCTATGATAATAAACATTCCTAGTCCTATATAAATAACAGCCATTATCCAACGACTATACTTCTCAATAGTACCACCAATTCCAGGTATATTAGCAATTTTTTGAGCTGTAAAAACTAATACAAATATCAACACTAAAAATGTAATAAGTGTAACTATTAGATTTGACATATTAAGTGAAACAAAATATGGAACAAACAATCCAATGTTATCAGCACCACAACTTGCGATAGTCACTAATGCCACAGTTCCTATTAATTTTGATAATCCTTTTTTATCCAATTCTTTTTTTGCTCTTTTTTCACCAGCACAATCGTCATATAATGCTACTTTAACACCGAAATAAATTGGTATTATACCTAGCAATCCTAACATCCATTTCTCTGGAACATAATTTAATACGAAAGCTAAAAATAAACTTACTAATATTAAAATAATAGAACCTAGATATTGTCCAATATAGATGTTTCTATATTCTTTCTTTGTGCTAGCTCTAGCAAAGAAAATTAATAAAATAACTAATAAGTCTACAGCAGTTGCTGTGTATAAAACAGTAGCAGTAATAATAGTTTGAAACATAAAAGCACCTCATTCAAAAATTCATTTGAATGAAGCTTAACATATCCATCAGTAATATTCAAGTATATTTTTTAATGTTATTTTAACTCAATAATTTTTTAATATCACTTAAAGAAACGTGACAACAAGCCACCTTTTTTATTTGTCGTGCTATTACTTTCTTGCTTATCTTCTCTTAAGTCACGATAAAAGTTATCAATTTTATTTGTATCTTGCACATTATCAGCCTTTGAAGTATCTTCTTTGACTTCCTGTAGTTCTAATTCAAGAGCCTTTATCTTATCATTGGATTGTAATTGTAATGACTGTTGATTGTGTAACAACTGTTGTTGCTGCTTAAGTAATGAGGTCAAGTCTTGCTTATCATCTTGCAATGATTGTATTTGTTTGTTTTTATCATCAATCATTTGTCTAAGAAGTTCTATTTTATTGTTATTGTTTGATACATCTTGAGTATCATTGTCTTGCTTTGAGCTACTATCATTATTTATTAGTTCAGATACATCTACATTCAATGACTTAGCTTTATTATTGAGTATTCTATTTTTAATTGCTTCAACATCATCAGCACTTGAAACATACAAAGTATTGTCTTGCTTAGTCAGTTCTATTTCCAATTTTTTAGCATTATTAAACACAGTTTGTTTACTTACATTCAATTCATTAGCAAGATCAATACATGATTTCATTTTATCAATCCTTTATCAATAGTTTATTAAACGTTTGCCTAATTATATCTAAACTTATTAATCCTTTGACAATCATTTGTTAAGTATCTCAAAGACAATTATATCAATACATCTACCTTAATCAAATGCAATTATTTATTAAGTTATTCATGACGTTTTAGACAACACTTGATCAAATACTATATTATTTTATCAAGTGTTTGCCAATGATTTGTTAAAGCTTAGCACAGACAACGTACAAGCAACGATAATGTATTTGAATGGTTGTAAAGTCCTAAAGTAGTTTAAAGGCTTGTCAGAACGCTTTATTACTCTTATACGGTCCTATTTATGTGTTTATTCAGTAATATTTCTTAGTTATAATTAAATAAATAAAAGATTGAGGTGATTATATATCTGAGGAAAAGACAGAGGTAAAAAGAAAGTTTGGTTTTTATCATCGCAAAGGTGAAAAGATTAAAATTGTTTTTACTGACGGAAAAGCTATCACTGGAACATATTTATTTGCACCACAGTATGAGATTATTATCGAAACAGAAGATGGACGAGAAATAACGATTTTTAAACATGCTGTAAAGTATGTCTATGTCATTGATTAATTTTACAAAGAAAACTGAATGATATATAATGAAATCAACAAGTAGAAATTCCATGGAAACACCGAACCCCCTGACTGCTGGAACAGTCAGGGGGTTTTTAGGTGCTGGTATGCCGTCTTATTTCTTACGTTGATCTAACCAGTGAGAAAACAACGCAAGAGCTACGCCCACATAAAGGGGCGCTATAACGCTAACAAGTAAAAAATCCATGGAGATCACCTCCTTCCATAAGATCTCGCCTATGGAAGTGAAGACGGCTTACTCATTATATCGAATTCATATGAATTCTTCTAGGTGGCCTACTTTATTCTTTTTACCACGTAAAGACTAGTGGCATAATAAGGATAACGATAAACATCAGGAGGATATACGATGACTAATATTGATTACGAAAAAGAAATTCAAGCGTTAGAAGAAAAAAAGAAACAGTTATTAAAAGAAAAGCGTGAAAAAGACAGAAAAGAACTTCAGACCTTGAAAGAAGTCTTTGGTAAGGACTTCCCTAAAAAAGAAAACGGTAAATTCATCTCACTAGATGAATTTAAGAGAAATTATGCCATTTCACGCAAAGATCAGTCAGTTATTGATTCAAATAAATTTGATGCAGTCCAGAATGAACTGCATCAAATAAAAAAGGATTTAAACAACATTGCGAACGCAATGGACGATTCAAAAGGTTACTGGCACGTGAGTGACTTAAAGGGTCTGACGAATTGGCTATCACAGTTTAGAACGAAGAGCTAAACTGTGATAGCCAGTCTTACAAAAGGGACTGAAATACAGTCTCTTTTGTGTGAAATTGATTTGAATATGCTGACGAAAGTAGTCAGCGTTTTCAAATTAATTGGAAGATATTTTCTGCAAAGATCCATCGAAACATCATGTGATGTTTCGATGGATCTTTATATTTTTTATCGCAGACTATTTCGAAGAAATAGACGAAGATAAAAAACGAAAGGGTTAAGGGAAATACTTTTCCCTTACAAGGAGGCGGATGATACTTTGCGAAGCAAATGTATACATTCGCACTGCTTGACCAAAACATTTTTGTACAATTTATGGTACAATTGAGATAAACATCGTGACAGAACAATTGTACAATAAATGTTTTGTGTTCTTGTGATGTGATGGCTGTTGTTAATCTCAAATTCGAGCGAATAGTGAGATATTTGGATTTACAACAATCGTGTGAATGTCTGCGACCGAATAGGGAGCAGTCTAAACCGATACATCACATCACTTCGGCACGGAGTGGCGTAAAAAATGACGAATGAATATGAGCTATTTTTTACAGAATGGAGGGACGAACAAGTGAGCGAGGCAAAGAAAAAATCAAAGATTATTTCTTTCCGAGTGAACGCAGATGAATATGATGTGATCGCTGGTACAGCTTCAAGTGCCAACTTGAACATCACATCATATTTAAAGGCACGCGCATTAGGAGGGAAGATTCATCGTCCACTGATGAAGTCAGAGGATATTCAGAGTATCTTACCACCACTTTCAAAATTATCCGGAGAGATCAGTAGAGTAGGGAACAATATGAATCAGTCGACACGTGCTTTAAAAGCTTTAGCACGTGAACCCTATGTTGGTTCTGTAGAATTGAATGCGATTAAAAAGCTGACAGAAGAATTTCAGGCATCTCAGCATGAATTTGAACGACTTCAGAATGAGGTGCATCAGATATGGCACAGACTAAAGTAGCATCCTCTAGAAGTGCCACGGCATCCATCAAATATGGGCGTGATGGTAAAGATAAGGACACACAGGAGAAGAAGTGTATCGCAATGTCTGGGATCAACTGTGATCCGAGTAACGCTGAATATGAATTTCGTGTCGTGAGGAAAGCGTTCAACAAGGCGAAGGACGAAGGCAAGGACATTCAGGCGCACCTCATTGAACAGTCCTTTAAAGGGCGTGATATTGATCCTTTTGAAGTCAATCAGATGGGATATGAACTGGCCGAACGGATGAATTCAGAACTCGGAGGGGGCTTTCAGGCCGTCGTCTATACACATGGCAATACAGACAACTATCATAATCACATCGTGTTTAATGCGGTAAATTTAGAGGATGGCCACAAATATCACTGTTATCAGGAAAAGATGATCGTCGAACGCATCAATGATTCGGTTGTACAGGAACATGGTTATCCTGTCATTGAAAAGCATAAGGAACGTGGCACATCAGTTACGATTAAAGAACAGAAACTCAAGGATAAAGGCGAATATATATGGAAAGATGATCTAAGAGCACGTATCGATCAGGCATTCGAAAAAACAAAGGATAGCCTTCATTTCGATTTAGAGCGCTTTAAGGCGCATCTAACCGATCTAGGTGTCAACATAAGGGAAAGATTCAATCAGAAGCAACAGATGACCCGTTTTTCATACGATTTTATCGACCGGGATGGTAAGAAACGTATCATACGTGAAAAAAATTTAGGAGTTGATTATGGTGCCGAGGGAATCAAATACGGACTGGAGCAGGAACGAGAATCTTATGAGCGATTTAAACGACAATCAGGATTCACACCTCTCCCAGCAGGTCGTACAGCTAACGCTGAAGTACCAGAAAGCAGAGATCGCATTCAACAGTATGCACGACAAGTACTTGACGCTCGTATCAGAGATGCAGGAGATGAAACGCTACAACGAGACACTCAAACAGGAGATGCGCACGGTCATCAACGAAAATCGAACACTCAAGACCGAACTTCAGAGGACCATCCAACACAGCCAGGACAAGATAAACGACATGACCGTGGTGGATTTGAACGCTGAAAGTCTTAGACGGGACGTCTTAACGGATCTGAAAAGAGAGATGAAGTCTGAAATAGAGATGCATCAGACGGAGCTGAATCATAGCTACCTCAGAACAAAGCTTATCCTGAACTATATCCCCGTCATCATCAGTTTGATCTTTGTGATATTCACCATCTATTATCTTATAACAGGGATGCATTAGGATGTTCACATTCCTCTATTATGGCATCCCGATCTGTATCGTTGCTTTGTGTCTCTATTTAATATTCGTATTGACGGCGAAATTTGAGGACCATCTCGCATCGTTAAGATTCACACTGCCTTTATCTGTGATGCTCTTCGGCATAGGGTTCACGATCAGTACATGGACGCCTTTATCACCGTTGCCTTATTATCAGGCGCATCTACATGTACAGAAAGTCCACCAGCAGTCCAAAACAGCTGAGACCTATCTGGAAGGCTTAGTCGACAAAGGACTACTGGATACGACCGTGAAGAAGCATGTCACACATCAACATTTTTCAGTTGCACAGAAAAAAATCAGTCAGGTTGATGACCCGAGGAAACGTAAAGCTCTGATGGATAAATACAGTGACTATCTATCAACGTATGAACATCAGATCGGTGACAGGCTCATCCAAAAGCTTCAACTGGAACATCTCAGTATCTCTGAATACAGCAACCTGACATCACAGGACTATGACAACGTCCGTTATCAGATTCAGCAACAGATCCAGACACCACGAACACAACAGTCTTTCCTGGAACGTGTCGAGAAGCTACAGAAACGACATGATCTCGAATATCAATCCGTCACTCCATAACTAGATGACAGCATTATAGACATAGAACTGTTGTGCGATATATTCTCGAAGAATCCCAATGTAGTACGCTCTGTCACTCTTTATCTCAGCTTTCTGTCCGTGAGAAACTCTTTTCTTTGCCTTAACAAGTGATTGTATCGCATAATTCATAATTTCAATGTGATCTTCAGTGTCATAGATATTGTTACCGATGGTTTCTTTCAGCATTGTTTTGTATAGAGACAGAATTTCTTCATCACTAAAGAAAGGCTTTGCGACGTTGTAAATTTCGTCAGGCACTTCCATCGGTTTGACACGAATATCTGATTTTTTAATGTTGTGATATAAAATTTTAGAATGTGTTTTATTTAAACGTTTCTTGTTACTTAAAAATATATTTAATAGATTTAAAAAATATATAGTTTCCTTTTTTGCGCGAACATGTTGTAAGGCTTGTTGCGACAATGCTTTTCCGGTCTTCATAACCTGATTAAGCGTGGACATTTTAGCGTGGACATTTTTTTCTTTAAGGATTTCATATTGCGTATACGTGTTGATACGATAGACATTTGCGCCGTTATTTTTACGTTTACCACTAACGGTATGAATCTTCGTAATATAACCTTTAGCATCGAGATTTTTTAAAATACGGTAGACGGTTTTCTTACTGATTTCGAGATGATCTGCGATAGTCTGAAGTTTTAGATGAGCATAACCAATCACCTTTAAGCTATGTTGTTTTAAAACGTTTAAAATACGGTATTCAGTCTTTTTAAGATGACGATTGTATCGCTCAACCGTGCGATCCATTGCGATGATTGTTTCAAAGTTATTTTCAAAGTCGTTCATGATGTAAGTCATTTCTATCATTCCTTTTTTAGTATTTAGGAACGAAAAAAGAGTACACGCCGGTCTTTTCCATGGCATGCACTCTATGACTTTTATCATATATGATGTTTCCTTAAATCATTCTTT